>NZ_JAKWFH010000120.1:0-5638 GCF_029522185.1 Burkholderia sp. IO2
GCCGGGTTCTGCCCGGAGCCGGCCGTCAGCACCTGGCCCATGATCACTTCGCTGACCTGCTCGGGCTTCACGCCCGCACGCTCCAGCACTGCGCGGATCACCGTCGCGCCCAGTTCGGGCGCCGCAATCTTCGCCAGCGAGCCGCCGAATTTGCCGACCGCGGTCCGCGCGGCCGATACGATCACTACATCCGTCATTTCCCTTTCCTCCAGGCCCGCACGACACGGCGCGTCGTTACCGGCCCTGTTAAAAAAACTGCGGTGCACCGGACAGCGTGCGCCGCTGTCCGGTTTTCGTCAATCGCGCTGCAACACGTAGCGCCCGGGCGCCGGCTCGATCACCGGGAATTGCGCGGAACCCGGCTGGGCCGGCGGCGCGACCTTGCGACCGCCGTACGCGTCGAGCCACTCGACCCACGTCGTCCACCAGCTTCCCGGCTGCTCGGTCGCCGCGGCAAACCAGTCGTCCGCGGATTCGGGCAGGTCGCCCTCGTTGACCCAGTAGCTGCGTTTCTTCTTCGCCGGCGGATTGATCACGCCCGCGATGTGTCCCGACGCGCCGAGCACGAACTTCAGCGGGCCCGACAGGATCGACGTCGATGCGTAGGCCGTCTGCCACGGCACGATGTGATCCTCGCGCGAACCGTAGATGAAGGTCGGCACGTCGATCAGCGACAGGTCGACCGACTCGCCGCACACGGTCAGCGCACCCGGCTCGCGCAGCTTGTTTTCCAGATAGGTATGGCGCAGATACCACGCGTACATCGGGCCCGGCAGGCTCGTCGAATCGCTGTTCCAGTACAGCAGGTCGAACGGCGCGGGCGTGCGGCCCTTCAGGTAGTTGTCGACGACGTAGTTCCACACGAGATCGTTCGGCCGCAGGAACGAGAACGTGTTCGCGAACTCGACGCCGCGCATCAGCCCCGGCTGCGCACCGTTCTTGCCGCCGATGGTCTGCTCGCGCATCTGCACGTGCGCCTCGTCGACGAACACGTCGAGGATGCCCGTATCGGTGAAGTCGAGCATCGCGGTGAGCAGCGTCATCGACGCGGCCGGATGTTCGCCACGCGCGGCGAGCACCGCGAGCGCGGTCGCGAGCATCGTGCCGCCGACGCAGAAGCCGAGCGTGTTGATCTGCTCGCGGCCGCTGATCTGCTGCACCGCGTCGATCGCCGCGAGCAGCCCTTCGTTCATGTAGTCGTCCCACGTCTTGTGCGCGACCGATGCATCCGCGTTGCGCCACGACACGAGGAATACCTGATGACCGTTCGACAGCGCGTGCGCGACGAGCGAATTCTCCGGCTGCAGGTCGAGGATGTAGAACTTGTTGATGCACGGCGGGACGATCAGCAACGGCCGCTCGAACACCTTGTCCGTCTTCGGCGTGTACTGGATCAGCTGGATCAGGTCGTTCTCGTACACGACCGAGCCTTCGGTACATCCGAGGTTCTTGCCGACCACGAACTGCGATTCGTCGGTCTGCGAAATCTTGCCGCGCTGCAGGTCGCCGAGCAGGTTCATCATCCCCTGCCGCAGGCTTTCGCCCTGCGTCTCGAGGATCGATTTCTGTGCGTCGGGATTGAGTGCGAGGAAGTTGCTCGGCGCGGCGGCGGCCGTCCATTGCTGGACCGTGAAACGGATGCGCTCACGCGTCTTCGGATCGGTCTGAAGCGCGTCGGCCAGCTCCTGCAGATAGCGCGCGTTGAGCAGATACCAGGCGGCCGCGAACGCATGCGCGGGGGACGCCTTCCACGCGTCGCCGCTGAAGCGGCGGTCCTTCAGCTCCGGCGACTCGAGCTTCGCGGCGGCCGCCTGCTGCATCAGCGTCATGCAATCGCGTGCGTAGTCGGCCTGCAATGCCTGGAGCCGTTCGGGCGGAATCGCGGCAACCGGCAGCTTCAGCCCCGCGAACGGCGACGCCATCGCGCCGAAGTCGGGCATCGACGGCATCTGGAACGGAAACGACGTCGGGAACTGGAATGTCGCGAACGGATTGACGGAGGCCGATGCCGTCGCGGCGCGCGCCGGATCTGCAAAACCGCGCCACGCGTTCAACCACGACTCGAACATCTGCTGCATCGGCTGGGCGGCCGGATCGAAACCGGTGCTGCCCGCGGAAGTGCCCGCATGCGCGGACGTCGACGAATTTTTCGATGCTGTCATTACCTGCCTTACCGGTGATTCGTGAGCGTCAATCGTGAAATCCTGCTCGCGCGCGGCGTGCCGGCTGCGAGCCGGGCCGTCATGCTCTGGAGAGGCGTCTCCAGATTCTGCCGCAGTGCGGTATTTTTATCATTATCGTTTTCCCCATGTGAAGCGCCCCGTCAAACCACTGAACATTTCGGCACGGAGATAATCCGCGCACAACAGACGGGACAAGGGTTCCGGCGAAACATAAAACATTTTGTTTAGCTTGACGTCGGGATTTTTCATTCAGTCGCGCATGCAACGCCGTATTGCCGCCTCAATATCGAGATAACTCGATTTCGCGGCGCAACAAAGCCGGCGCGCATGCGCATGCAATCAATCGGCCAGCCAGATTGCCGCGGCCATGCGCCCCGTCACGCGGTCGCGCCGGTACGAATAGAAGCGCGCACGCTCGGCGACCGTGCACGCCGTCCCGCCGCTCACGTGCGCCACACCCGCACGCGCGAGTCGCAGGCGCGCGAGCGCGTAGAGGTCGGCCAGGAACTTGCCGGGCGCGCCGTCGATCGCGACGAACGCATGACGGGTTTCATCATGCTCCGACTGCGGAGCCGTGTCGAGAAACGCATCGCGCACATCGGCGCCGACCTCGAACGCCTGCGGGCCGATCGCCGGACCGAGATACGCATGCAGCGCGTCCGTCGCGCCGCCCGCAAGCGCCGCGACGCGCGCCGCCGTCTGCTCGACGATGCCGGCCGCGAGCCCGCGCCAGCCCGCATGCGCGGCGCCGACCGCGCGGCCCTGCGCGTCGCACAGCAGCACGGGCAGGCAATCGGCCACCATCACCACGCAGACGGCGCCTGCCTGAACGGTCACGCTCGCGTCGGCTTGCACCGGCGCCGTGGCACCAGGCGCGGCGGCGATCACCGCGTCCGCCTGCACGATCTGCGCGCCGTGAACCTGCTCGAGCCATGCGGCGCCCGACTGGCCAGCGAGGGCCAGCACGCGCGCGCGGTTGGCGGCGACATGGCCGGGATCGTCACCGGTATGCAGGCCGAGATTCATCCCGCCCGGCAGCGCGGCGCCGTCCTGCCAGCGCCCGTACGGGCCTTCGCTCACACCGCCGTCGCGGGTCGTGATCAGCGCGCGCACGCGCGGCGACACCTGCCAGTCGGGCCGCACGCAGTCCTGCCACGTCAACGGCGCCAGGTTCGTCATCGGCACTCACTCCTCCTCATCGTCGTCCAGATACGGCTCGTCGTCGTGATACTCGCCGCCGAAATCGTCATCGTCGTAGACACCGTCGTCGTCGTCGAATTCCTCGTCGCCCTGCCCGAAGCCGAGCGCGGCGACCAGTGCGTTCATGTCGTCCGGCAGCGGGCAGCGCCACTGCATCGCCTTGCCCGTGACCGGATGCACGAGGCCGAGCCGCCACGCATGCAGCGCCTGTCGCGCGAACCCGTCCGGCAGCGGCGTGACCGAGCGCTTGCCGCGCGCGCGCCCGTAGACCGGATCGCCGAGCAGCGGATGTCCGGCATGCGCGCAATGCACACGGATCTGGTGCGTACGGCCGGTTTCGAGATCGCACTGAATCGCCGAAACCGGCTGACGTTGCCACAGGCATGTGTCAACCGTGCGGAAATGCGTGCGCGCGGGCTTGCCCGACGCGCCGGTGACGACGGCCATGCGCGTGCGCTCGCGCGGATCGCGGCCGATCGGCGCGTCGATCGTGCCCGCCTCGGGCATCGTGCCCCACACCAGCGCGAAATAGCGGCGCTTCACCGTGCGGGCCTGCAGCTGGCGCACGAGGTCCGTCTGCGCGGCCAGCGTGCGGGCGACCACCATCAGGCCGGAGGTTTCCTTGTCGAGCCGGTGGACGATCCCCGCGCGCGGCAGGCCGGCCGCCGCGTCGCCGTAGCGATGCAGGAGGCCGTTGAGGATCGTGCCGCTCCAGTTGCCGGCGGCCGGATGCACGACGAGGCCGGCCGGCTTGTTGATGACGACGAGCGCGTCGTCCTCGTAAATCACGTCGAGCGGCACGGGCTCCGGCGTGAACGCGAGCTGCTCGGGCAGCAGATCGGGCACGAGCGCGATCTTCGCGCCGAGCGGCACCGGCTGGCGGATCTTCGCCGGCGCCCCGTCGACGAGCACCCGCTGCGCCTCGATCCAGCTCTGCAGGCGGCTGCGCGAGAATTCGGGGAACAGTTGGGCAAGCGCCTTGTCGAGCCGTTCGCCGGCGAGCGACAGCGGCACTTCGACGATACGCGGCGCGTCATCGCCCGCCACGGACGGCACGACGGGCGGCTGCATCGCGTCGCCGGCCAGATCGTCATCGAGGGAATCCCCCGAGGCAGCGTCGGCGGGCCGATCGCTTGGGCTATAATCTTCGCGATTTGGTGTGCCCGGCTGGGCATTCTGCGAACTTGAACGGGTCATTTAGACTGGGTCACCGAGACTTGAAGCTAGGACATGCGAGCATGATGAATTCGACCAAACGCACGGCCAGAACCGTCGCCGCCCGGGCTGCGGCGGTAGCGGCCGCGGCCCTCATCGCCGGCTGCCACGGCTTGCCGCAGAAGCAGGACGAGACGGCTACCTGGTCGAACAACAAATTATACTCAGAGGCCCAGGACGCACTGTCCGGCGGCGACTGGGGCAAGTGCGCGAAATATTTCGAATCGCTGCAAGGCCGCGATCCGTTCGGCCATTTCGCACAGCAGGCGCAGATCAACGTCGCGTACTGCAACTGGAAGGACAACGAACCGGCAGCCGCTGACCAGGCCGTCGACCGCTTCATCCAGCTCCACCCGGATCATCCGGATATCCCGTACGCGTACTACCTGAAGGGGATGATCCACTTCAACGACGATCTCGGCCTGTTCGGGCGCTTCTCCGGCCAGGACATGAGCGAACGCGATCCGCAGGCGCTGCGCGAATCGTACGATGCGTTCAAGGTCGTCGTCGATCGCTTCCCGAAGAGCAAGTACGCGCCCGACGCGGCCGCACGGATGCGCTACATCGTCAACGCGCTCGCGTCGCACGAAGTGCACGCGGCCGACTACTACTACCGTCGTGGCGCGTATGTCGCGGCCATCAACCGCGCCCAGCTCGCGATCAAGGACTACAAGGGCGCGCCGGCGATCGAGGATGCGCTGCACATCATGATCCTGTCGTACGGCAAGCTGAACCAGCCAGAACTCGCCGAGGACACCAAGCGCGTGCTCGCGGGCACGTTCCCCGACAGCCCGTATGTGACGGGCCATTCGCGCCCCGGTGCGAAGAAGTCGTGGTGGCAGTTCTGAAGCACGGCGCGATGTAACATCCGTTGTGCACACAAAAAACCCGGCCATCGAGCCGGGTTTTTTTATGGTTCATCGTGGATTACCGGGGAACGCGGCGCGGATCTTGAGGAAGAAGTATTCCTCGTCGCGGTACCCGTAAGCCCTGCGCTTGATGACCTTGATAGTGTTGTTGATTCCCTCGACGACGCTGGT
>NZ_JAKWFH010000121.1:0-4971 GCF_029522185.1 Burkholderia sp. IO2
AGTGTCTTGGTGCCGGCCTCTCCAGCCAGGTACGCCTGAACCACTCGACGCCGAAAACGTTCGTCGTACTTCGTCATGAAAAACACCCCAAAGGTTGGATCTAGTCCAACTTTTGGGGTGCAGTTCACAGAAGCGGGCCGCTTTCGTCATGCGTGCATTTGCGCGATGCGCCGGGCGTTACGCGGTGCGCGTGCCGCGCGGCAGCACCTCGTCCGTCTTGCCGGGTGCACCCGCATCGTCGATGCTGACCCGGCGCGAGATCAGCCACACGCACAGCGACGACAGCACGGCGGCACTCGCGTACTGGATCGCGAGCGGCCACCAGTGCGGCGTGGTGTTCTGCGCGATGACGGTCGCCACCAGCGGCGTGAGGCCGCCGGCGAGCGCGCCGCACACCTGGTACGCGATCGAGATCGCCGTATAGCGGATCCGCGCGACGAAGATGCCGCTGACGAAGCCCGCGACCACCGAGTAGTAGCCCGATTCCGCGAGCGTCGCGAGGCCGACGCCGACCGTGATCGACACCGGCGTGCCGAGGTGCACGAGCGGCAGCATCACGAACGGGACGATCATCGCCCAGGCGCCGGTGATCAGCAGCACGCGCGTGGTGCCGAAGCGTTGCGCGAGGAACGCGGCCGCGAGCTGCACGACGAACTGCAGCACCGCGACGATCGTCATGCAATGCAGCACCATCGACCGGTCGAGCGACAGGAACTGCGTCGCATAACTGATCATGAAGATGTTGCTGAAATACACGCCGGCGATCCCGTACACGTTCGCGCCGATCGCGAGCAGCAGCAGCGGCCAGTACTTGAGCGCTTCGCGCACCGGGTTCCGCGCGGTGTTGCCGCTCTTCCTGACTTCCTCGAACTCGGGCGACTCGGACACGCTCGCGCGGATCACGAAGCCGACGACCAGCAGCACGGCGCTCGCGAGGAACGGCACGCGCCAGCCCCAGCTCATCATGTCGTCCTTCGACAGCGTGCTGATCGCGCCGAACGCGAGCATCGACAGGATCAGGCCGCTCGCGCTGCCGAGCTGCGCGAACGACGCGAAGAACGTACGCTTGCCTTCCGGCGCGTGCTCGCCGGCCAGCAGTACCGCGCCGCCCCATTCGCCGCCGACCGCGATGCCTTGCAGCACGCGCATCAGCACGAGCAGGATCGGTGCGACCACGCCGGCTTGCGCGTGGGTCGGCAGCAGGCCGATCGCGACCGTCGACACGGCCATCAGCATCAGCGTCGCGAGCAGCGACCGCTTGCGGCCGAAGCGGTCGCCGAGATAGCCGAACAGCACGCCGCCGAGCGGCCGCGCGAAGAAGCCGACCGCGAACGAGCCGAACGACGCGAGCAGGCTGATGAAGCGGTTTTCGCCGGGAAAGAACAGCGGCCCGAATACGATGGCGGCGGCGGTCGCGTAACTATAGAAGTCGTACCACTCGATCGTGGTGCCGACGAACGAAGCGAGCGCTGCCCGCTTCGGTTGCTTGACGGAAGTCCCCATCTTTGTGTGT
Source organism: Burkholderia sp. IO2 (assembly GCF_029522185.1). Classification (NCBI taxonomy): domain Bacteria; kingdom Pseudomonadati; phylum Pseudomonadota; class Betaproteobacteria; order Burkholderiales; family Burkholderiaceae; genus Burkholderia; species Burkholderia sp. IO2. Next base: position 1,514 of record NZ_JAKWFH010000121.1, read on the forward strand.
GCTCCTCTGGAATCCTCTGATTTGGAATAGATGGCGGTGCGGGGATCAGTCGCGGTACGCGACGCCCGGCAGCACGCACAGCAGCTCGTACGCGAGGTTCGCGCCGAGCAGCGCCGTGGTGCCGAACGGGTCGTACGGCGGCGCGACTTCGACGAGATCGCAGCCGACGATGTTCAGCCCCTTCGCGCCGCGGATGATCTCGAGCGCCTGCGGCACCGTGAGGCCCGCGATTTCCGGCGTGCCGGTGCCCGGCGCGTAGGCGGGGTCGATGCCGTCGATGTCGAAGCTGATGTAGACGGGCGTGTCGCCGATGCGCGCGCGCACTTCTTCCATCAGCGGCGCGAGCGACTTGTTCCAGCATTCCTCGGCCTGGACGACGCGGAAGCCCTGCTCGCGGCACCAGTCGAAATCCTCGGCCGCGTAGCCGGTGCCGCGCAGGCCGATCTGCGTGACCTTGTCGCCGTGCAGCAGGCCTTCCTCGACCGCGCGACGGAACGGTGTGCCGTGCGCGATCTTTTCACCCATCATCGTATCGTTCACGTCGGCGTGTGCATCGACGTGGATCAATGCAACCTTGCCGTGCTTGCGGTGGATCGCGCGCAGGATCGGCAGCGCGATCGTATGGTCGCCGCCGAGCGTGATCGGCTTGCAGTCGTGCTCGAGAATCGCGTCGTACGCGGCCTCGATGCGGGCGATCGAATCGTGCAGGTTGTACGGATTGATCGCGACGTCGCCGATGTCGGCGATCTGCAGCGAATCGAAGGGTGCTGCGCGGGTGGCCATGTTGTACGGGCGCAGCAGCACGGATTCGGTGCGGATCTGGCGCGGGCCGAAGCGCGCGCCGGTGCGGTTGGACGTGCCGAGGTCGAACGGCACGCCGACGAAACAGGCGTCGAGGCCTTCGGCGCTCGCCACGTGCGGCAGGCGCATCATCGTCGCGATGCCGCCGCAGCGCGGCATTTCATTGCCGCCGAGCGGCTGGAAATGGGTGTGGTCGTTCATGGGGGCGTCTCTTCCAGTGTGGGGTTGCCGTATCATGCGACGCGGCTTGGCGCACAGTTTTACGCGCTCCGCCGGGAAAGAAGAATGCGAAGATATCGACGTAAACATCGATTCTCATCGATGTATGGAAGGGGATGAACGTGCTGGGGAATCTGTCGACCCTCGATCTGCGGTTGATCCGCGTGTTTCTCGCGGTCACGGACGCGGGCGGCGTGTCGGCCGCGCAGGCGGTGCTGAACGTCGGCCAGTCGACGATCAGCGCGCAACTGTCGTCGCTCGAGACGCGGCTCGGCTACCGGCTCTGCGAACGCGGCCGCAGCGGCTTCCGGCTCACGCCGAAGGGCGAGCGGTTCCACGCGATGAGCCGCAAGCTGCTCGCGGCGCTCGACGAATTCGGGATGGCCGCGCGGCACATGGACCGCCAGCTGGTCGGCACGCTGAACATCGGCCTGATCGGCCATACGCCGGTGAGCCAGAATGCGCGGATCGCCGAGGCGATCGCCGCGTTCCGCACGCGCGATGAGGCCGTGCGCTTCTCGATTTCGGTGCGCGCCCCCGGCGATCTCGAGGAGAAGCTGCTGAGCGACGAGATCCAGATCGCGGTCGGCTATTTCTGGCACCGCGTGCCGTCGCTGCATTACACGCCGCTGTTCATCGAGCGTCAGGTCGCGTATTGCGGCCGCGGCCATCCGCTGTTCGACGGCGCGGGCACGCTGACGCCGGCCGACGTCGCGGGCTTCGAATGGGCGTGGCGCTCGTATCCGCTGCCCGAGGCGCAACTGTCGACGACGCCCGACCGCGTGACCGCGACCGCCGACAACATGGAGGCCGTCGCGCTGCTGATCCTGTCCGGCCACCATCTCGGCTACCTGCCGCAGCATTTCGCGGCGCCGTACGTCGCGCAGGGGCTGCTCGCGCCGCTCAATCCGGAGCAACTGCGCTACGACGTGACGTTCCACATGGTCGTCGCGCGCAACGGGCGCGGGAATCCGCTCGTGGAGGCGTTCCTCGAGGATCTCGAGCGCGCGCATCAAGCGCCGGACGTCGCATGACACCGGCGCAGCCGGCAATGTGAACGAGCGTTGCGGCCGGCCGGGCTGGCCGGCCCGGCGCGCATCACGGCACCGGCAAACCCGCGTCGTGCTTCACCTCGCGCAGCGACAGCGCGGATTCGATCGACGTCACGCCCGGCAGCATCCGCAGCGAATCGCGCAGGAACGTGCCGTAGTCGTCGAGGTCGCGCGCGACCACCTGCAGCAGGTAATCGGCCGTGCCCGCGACGTTGTGGCACGCGAGAATCCGCTCGATGCCGAGCACTTCCCGTTCGAACCGGTCGGCGACCTTGCGGTCGTGCGTCGCGAACCGCACGAGCACGAACGCGACCACGCCGAAGCCGAGCGCCTGGCGTGACAGCTGCGCACGATAGCGCTCGATGTAGCCGTCGTTTTCGAGACGTTTGAGGCGCCGGGCGCAAGGCGTCTCGGACAGGCCCACGGATTCGGCGAGCCGTGCGATCGGCAGCCGGCCGTCGCGTTGCACCGCAGCGAGGATCGCGCGGTCGGTTTTGTCGAGGTCGATCATGTTGGCGGAATCCTTGTTCTGACCGGAGGATTGTGGCGGATTCCCCCACGAATCGCCAAGCCTCGGCCAAAGATGGCCAATAATCCCTCCTCCTTCAGCGGCAACATATCGTCATTGGAGGACGGGGGCGGACCATGATTTCCACGCATTTGCTGTTGATTTATCTCGCCGCGCTGGCGGCCATTTATGCGGTGCCGGGGCCCGACATGGCGCTCGTGCTGCAGACCAGCATCGGCCGCGGCGTGCGGCCGGGGATGGCGGCGGCAGCCGGCCTGTCGCTCGCGCGCACCGCGCACGTGACGCTGTCGGCATGCGGCGTCGCGGCGCTGATCCGTAGCGCGCCGTGGCTGTACGAAGTGATCCGCTACGGCGGCGCGCTCTATCTCGCGTATGTCGCGATCCAGGTGTTCCGCTCGCCGGTGTTCGCGCTCGGCGACGGCGACGCGGCGGCGGGCGAGTTGCGGCAGTCGTTCGTGAAGGGGCTGCTGACCAACCTGCTGAACCCGAAGGCGCTGCTGTTCTGCTCGGTGCTGCTGCCGCAGTTCGTGCGGCCCGAGGCCGGGCCGGTCGTCTGGCAGATGTTCGAGCTCGGCGCGCTGCTGGTGGCGGCCGGCGTGTGCTTCGACCTCGCGTGCGTGTTCGGCGCGTCGCGCATCGCGGCGTGGATGCGTGCGCATCCGCTCGCGCAGACGGTGCAGCGCTGGACCTTTTCCGCGGCGCTGATCGGGTTCGCGCTGCGGCTGTCGATGGACTGAGTAACCGTCTTCCGAGTCAAGCCCGATGAAGTGAATCGTCCCAAGGCGTGTTGGTTTTGACCATGGCATTGAGCATGGTTAGGAGCTTGCGCATGCAGGCAACAAGCGCGACCTTGGACA
>NZ_JAKWFH010000122.1:0-4670 GCF_029522185.1 Burkholderia sp. IO2
GCATCTCGCAAGTGACGCCGGGCGCCTACGTGCAGGCGAGCCAGGCGACGCTGATGTCGACCGTGCAGCAGCTCGATCCGGTGTACGTCGACCTCACGCAGTCGAGCCTCGAAGGGCTGAAGCTGCGGCAGGACGTGCAGAGCGGCCGTCTGAAGACGACCGGCCCGGGCGCGGCGAAGGTGTCGTTGATTCTCGAAGACGGCAAGACCTATTCGGAGCCGGGCAAGCTGCAGTTCTCGGACGTGACGGTCGACCAGACCACCGGCTCGGTGACGATCCGCGCGGTGTTCCCGAACCCGAATCGCGTGCTGCTGCCGGGCATGTTCGTGCGTGCACGGATCGAGGAAGGCGTGAACGAGAACGCGTTCCTGGTGCCGCAGATCGGCGTCACGCACGACCAGAAGGGCCAGGCGATCGCGATGGTGGTGAACGCCAGCAACAAGGTCGAGCCGCGTCCGCTGAAGACCACCGGCATGCAGGGCCAGAACTGGGTCGTCGAAGGCGGTCTGCAGGCGGGCGATCACGTGATCGTGCAAGGCGTCGACAAGGTGCGCCCGGGCGCGACCGTGAAGACGGTCCCCGCGCAGCTCGCCCCGGCGGCCGATGCCGCTTCGGGCGCTGCTGCCCCCGCCGCGCCGGCCGCTGCCGGGTCCGGCGCCGCTGCCGCTTCCGGTGCCGCCGCATCGGGCGCCGCGCCGGCGAGTGCTGCCGCTGCTTCGAGCGCGAAATAACAGGGAGCCTGTTTCATGGCAAAGTTTTTTATCGATCGCCCGATCTTCGCGTGGGTGATCGCCATCATCCTGATGCTGGCCGGGGTTGCGGCGATCTTCACGCTGCCGATCTCGCAGTATCCGACGATCGCGCCGCCATCGATCCAGATCACCGCGAACTACCCGGGCGCTTCCGCGAAGACGGTGGAAGACACGGTGACGCAGGTGATCGAGCAGCAGATGAGCGGTCTCGACAACTTCCTGTACATGTCGTCGACGAGTGACGATTCGGGCAACGCAACGATCACGCTGACCTTCGCGCCGGGCACCAACGCCGACATCGCGCAGGTCCAGGTGCAGAACAAGCTGTCGCTCGCGACGCCGGTTCTGCCGCAGGTCGTGCAGCAGCTCGGTCTGTCGGTCACGAAGTCGAGCAGCAGCTTCCTGCTGGTGCTCGCCTTCAACTCCGAAGACGGCAGCATGAACAAGTACGACCTCGCGAACTTCGTGGCGTCGCACGTGAAGGATCCGATCAGCCGGCTGAACGGCGTCGGTACCGTCACGCTGTTCGGCTCGCAGTACGCGATGCGGATCTGGCTCGACCCGAACCGCCTGACCAACTACGGCCTCACGCCGGTCGACGTCAGCTCGGCGATCACCGCGCAGAACGTGCAGATCGCGGGCGGCCAGATCGGCGGCACGCCGGCCACGCCGGGCACCGTGCTGCAGGCGACGATCACCGAATCGACGCTGCTGCAGACGCCCGAGCAGTTCGGCAACATCCTGCTGAAGGTCAACCAGGACGGCTCGCAGGTGCGCCTGAAGGACGTCGCGCAGATCGGCCTCGGCGGCGAAAACTACAACTTCGACACGAAGTACAACGGTCAGCCGACCGCGGCACTCGGTATCCAGCTCGCGACCAACGCGAACGCGCTCGCGACCGCGAAGGCCGTGCGCGCGAAGATCGACGAGCTCGCACCGTTCTTCCCGCACGGCCTCGTCGTGAAGTATCCGTACGACACGACGCCGTTCGTGAAGCTGTCGATCGAGGAAGTGGTCAAGACGCTGCTCGAAGGTATCGTGCTCGTGTTCCTCGTGATGTATCTGTTCCTGCAGAACCTGCGGGCGACGATCATCCCGACGATCGCGGTGCCGGTCGTGCTGCTCGGTACGTTCGCGATCATGTCGATGGTCGGCTTCTCGATCAACACGCTGTCGATGTTCGGCCTCGTGCTCGCGATCGGCCTGCTGGTCGACGATGCGATCGTGGTGGTCGAGAACGTCGAGCGCGTGATGGCGGAAGAGGGGCTGTCACCGAAGGAAGCGACCCGCAAGGCGATGGGCCAGATCACCGGCGCACTCGTCGGCGTGGCGCTCGTGCTGTCGGCGGTGTTCGTGCCGGTGGCGTTCTCCGGCGGCTCGGTCGGCGCGATCTATCGTCAGTTCTCGCTGACGATCGTGTCGGCGATGGTGCTGTCGGTGCTGGTCGCGTTGATTCTGACGCCGGCGCTGTGCGCGACGATCCTCAAGCCGATCCCGCAAGGGCATCACGAAGAGAAGAAGGGCTTCTTCGGCTGGTTCAACCGCACGTTCAACAACAGCCGCGACAAGTACCACGTCGGCGTGCACCACGTGATCAAGCGCTCGGGCCGCTGGCTCATCATCTATCTGGTCGTGATCGTCGCGGTCGGGCTGCTGTTCGTGCGCCTGCCGAAGTCGTTCCTGCCCGATGAAGATCAGGGCCTGATGTTCGTGATCGTGCAGACGCCGTCGGGCTCGACGCAGGAAACGACCGCGAAGACGCTCGCGAACATTTCCGACTACCTGCTGAAGGACGAGAAGGAAATCGTCGAATCGGCGTTCACGGTCAACGGCTTCAGCTTCGCGGGTCGCGGCCAGAACTCGGGTCTCGTGTTCGTCCGCCTGAAGGACTACTCGCAGCGTCAGCATGCGAACCAGAAGGTGCAGGCGCTGATCGGCCGGATGTTCGGGCGCTACGGGAGCTACAAGGACGCGCTCGTGATCCCGTTCAACCCGCCGTCGATTCCTGAGCTCGGTACGGCTGCCGGCTTCGACTTCGAGCTGACGGACAACGCCGGTCTCGGCCACGACGCGCTGATGGCCGCACGTAACCAGCTGCTCGGGATGGCATCGAAGGACCCGACGCTGCAGGGTGTGCGTCCGAACGGCCTGAACGATACGCCGCAGTACAAGGTGAACATCGACCGCGAGAAGGCGAATGCGCTCGGCGTGACGGCGGATGCGATCGACCAGACGTTCTCGATCGCGTGGGCGTCGAAGTACGTGAACAACTTCCTCGACACCGACGGCCGGATCAAGAAGGTGTACGTGCAGGCCGATGCGCCGTTCCGGATGACGCCGGAAGACATGAACATCTGGTACGTGCGCAACGGGTCGGGCGGGATGGTGCCGTTCAGCGCGTTCGCGACCGGTCACTGGACGTACGGTTCGCCGAAGCTCGAGCGCTACAACGGTGTGTCGGCGATGGAAATCCAGGGTCAGGCCGCACCGGGCAAGTCGACCGGTCAGGCGATGGCCGCGATGGAAACGCTCGCGAAGAAGCTGCCGGTCGGTATCGGCTATTCGTGGACGGGCCTGTCGTTCCAGGAAATCCAGTCCGGTTCGCAGGCGCCGATCCTGTACGCGATCTCGATCCTCGTCGTGTTCCTGTGTCTCGCGGCGCTGTATGAAAGCTGGTCGATCCCGTTCTCGGTGATCATGGTCGTGCCGCTCGGCGTGATCGGTGCGCTGCTCGCGGCCACGATGCGCGGCCTCGAGAACGACGTGTTCTTCCAGGTCGGCCTGCTGACCACCGTGGGCCTGTCCGCGAAGAACGCGATCCTGATCGTCGAGTTCGCGCGCGAACTGCAGCAGACGGAGAAGATGGGGCCGATCGAGGCCGCGCTGGAAGCGGCGCGCCTGCGGCTGCGTCCGATCCTGATGACGTCGCTCGCGTTCATTCTCGGCGTGATGCCGCTCGCGATCAGCAACGGCGCGGGTTCGGCGAGCCAGCACGCGATCGGTACGGGCGTGATCGGCGGGATGATCACGGCGACGTTCCTCGCGATCTTCATGATCCCGATGTTCTTCGTGAAGATCCGCGCGATCTTCAGCGGCGAGAAGGAAGACGTCGACGAGGCGCTGCGTCTGGCTCAGGAGCACTCGCACCACGAAGAGAAGCCGGGCAACGGCGACGAAGGCAACAAGGGACAGTGATGATGCAAAAACACGCTTTGACTGCAATCGCAGTCGCGCTCTTTGCCACGGGCTGCACGATGGCGCCGCACTACAAGCGGCCCGACGCACCCGTCGCGCAGGCGTACCCGGCCGGCGGCGTCTACGCGACGCAGCCGGGCGCGGCCGGCGCGCGCAGCGCGAATGGCCAGGCGGCGACTGCCATCGGCTGGCGCGAGTTCTTCGTCGATCCGCGCCTGCAGCGGCTGATCGAGATCGCGCTGAAAAACAACCGCGACCTGCGCGTGTCGGTGCTCAATATCGAGGCCGCGCGGGCGCAGTACCAGATCACGCGTGCGGGGCTGTTCCCGACGCTCGACGGTACGGGTACGGGCAACCGTCAGCGTTTGCCGAATTCGCTGACGGCCGTGCCGGGCCGGAACATCACGACGACCTACAACGTCGGGCTGTCCGCGTCATGGGAACTCGACCTGTTCGGCCGCGTGCAGAGCCTGAAGGACCAGGCGCTCGCGCAATACCTGTCGACGTCGTACGCGCGGCAGGCGTCCGAGATCTCGCTGGTGTCGCAGGTCGCGGATCAATATCTGACGCTGCTGTCGACCGATGACCTGCTGAAGGTCACGGAGGACACGCTGAAGACCGCGCAGGCATCGTACGACCTGACCAAGCTGCAGTTCGACAACGGCACGGGCTCCGAGCTCGAGCTGCGTCAGGCGCAGACGGTGGTCGAGACGGCGCTCGCGA
>NZ_JAKWFH010000123.1:0-4505 GCF_029522185.1 Burkholderia sp. IO2
CCGCGGCCGGCCGCGCGCTCGCGCGCCGCTACGCGTGCGGCGCCGCACTGGTCGCACTCGCGGCGCTGGCGTGCGTGCCGCGCGCGCCGGGCTGGGCGCTGGCGGCAGGGTGGGTCGCGCTGGCGCTCGCCTGCGTCGCATGGGCTTATCGACGTGGCGCGCCCGGCGCGTTCCAGAAGGATGCGCACGGACGGTTGCCGGTCTTCATCGGCTGGCTGCTCGCGCCGACGATCGCCGGCGCGTTCGTCAATTCGCGGCTGTGGACGTTCCGGCAGCCGGCGCCGGTGCGGATCGACGAGCGTGTGTCGATCGGCCGGACGCCGACGACGCGCGACATCCGGCGCGACGGCTTCACCGCGCTGGTCGACCTGACCGCCGAGATGCCGCGCTGGGCGGCGGCCGATGCAGCGCTCGCGTATGCGTCGGTGCCGCAGCTCGATCTCGTCGCCCCGACCGCGGCGCAGCTCGCGCAGGCCGTCGCGGCGCTCGAACGCCTGCACGGCGAGGGGCGCGACGTACTGGTCTGCTGCGCGCTCGGCTATGGCCGCAGCGTGCTGTGCGCGGCCGCGTGGCTCGCCGCGCGGCGCGGGCTGGCCGATGCGCGCGACGCGCTGGCCGCGGTGCGCGCGGTCCGGCCGCACGCGGTGTGGTCGGATGACGGCGTGGCCGTGCTGCAGCAGTGGATCGATCGCCGTCGCGATGCGGGGCGCGTGTGATGCGCGATCCGTCGGCGCCGTTCAGGATTGCCGCCGCGCGCGGCGCGCTCGACGCGGGCGCATGGGCGCTCGTGGCCGCGCTCGCCGCGGCCGGCGCGGGTGGCTGGATCGCGGCGGGCTGGGCGCCGGCGACGCTCGCCCGCGTGCTGCTGGCCGCCGTCAGCGCGGGGGCGGGGATCGCGGCGCTGTGGTACGCGGTTCGTATCGAGATCGACCGGCGGTTGTTTGCCGCGCTGGCGCGGACGGTGGGCGACGACGGGGCGGTCGACGATGGGCTCGCGGCGCTCGATCGCGCGCTCGCCGATCTGGGCTGGATCGACGCGGCGAAGGCCGGGCGCACGCTCGACGCGCGCGTGCGCGGCGCGGTCGGGCTGTGCCGGGCCGCCGTGCTGGTGGCGATCGTGCAGTGGCTCGTCGTCGGGATCGCGATCGCGGTGTCGCCGATCGGTTAGCGAGGGGCGGTGCCGGTGCGCCGCGATCGTGTTCGATGGGTTTCCTGCAGCGTCTGGTTCGGATGCGCGGTGGGTACGTTCTTCGTATGGGCGCCGTTGGCCGACCGTTTCACACCGCCGGTGCGGATAGCCGGCCGTAGCGCCCCTGTCGTTCGACCGATGTGCCGACCGGCCGCGCGCGGGCCGCGTGCGTCGCGCATGCGCGTCATCGCGGAGGCCGGGGGCGGACGCAGCCGGAGCGCGCGCGATCGACGGCAACCGGCCCTGCGCCAGCGTGCTCGCAGGGGCCGGCCTCGGATTTCGCGATTTCGACCTGCGTCGCGCCGCTGCCCGCCCCGGTGGCGGATGGCGGCGTCGACGAATTGATCCAGGTCAGTTTTTCACGAAGAAAATACGTCGCGCGACGCGCGCTTGCGGTAGCATACGCGCCGCTCGCGGCAGCGCGTTCCGGGCGGCCTGCAACGGGCCGCCACCGGTGCCCCGGCCGGCCGCCGTGCGTCGGAACGACGCCGTTCCGGCCATCCGGCAGCAACGGCGCAATTCTTGCCATTCACTCTTCCTGCGCAGCATTTCCGACCGAATTGAGATTTTTTTCGCTTCTCAGTCGCGAATCACGGTAAGTTCTGTTCTATTTTTGAGATAGTGTGACGAATGGGCGGCCGCCGGTGCCAGGCGCGCCGCCGCGCGGCGAACCGATCATTGAAGAATCCGCCGCGTCGTTCCGATAAATGCAATCAGGCCATGAATGAGGGGAAGCAGAGGGGATGTGCACTTACGGGCATAGCTGCTTTGCGCGCGTCGCTTTCGACGCGCAGAAGGACGGGACCATCGTGACGAAGCGGAGCGGTGCATGAAGCCGGCCGTGTCGCTGTTCGTCCTCGCGACCGCGATGACCGGCGCTTTCCATGCGGCCGCGCAGTCGGCCGCGCCGATGCCGGCGGTGCCGGCCGCCGCTTCGACGGCCGCTGCCGGTCACGCGGCGGCGTCCGATGTCGCGCCCGCCGCGGGGCCCGTGGCCGCGCCGGCGGCGGCCAGCGCGCCGGCCGCCGGCCTGCCGGCGACGACCGTGCATGTGCCGTTCGCGTCGCTCGGCGCGTTCGATCCGCTGCGCCTGCGCGGCGCCGACGACGCGCGCACGATCAACGCCGGCGTGCGGCTCGACCGCGTGATCACCGGCGCGCGGTTGCGCCTGACCTACGCATATTCGCCGTCGCTGGTCTTTCCGCTGTCGCACCTGAAGGTGTCGGTGAACGGCGAGGTGGTCGCGACCGTCCCGTTCGACGCCGCGCGTGCGGGCCGCACGGTGACGCAAGAGATCCCGATCGATCCGCGCTACTTCTCCGATTTCAACCAGATCGGCCTGCGCCTGATCGCGCACTACACGCTCGACCATTGCGAGGATCCGTCGAACTCGGCGCTGTGGGCCGACGTGAGCCCGACGAGCGAGCTGATCCTCGACGAATCGCCGGTGCGCCTGCCGAATGATCTCGCGCTGCTGCCCGCACCGTTCTTCGACCGGCGCGACAACGGCCGCGTGCGGCTGCCGTTCGTGCTGCCGGCGACGGCCGATTCGGCGACGCTGCGCAGTGCGGGCGTGCTCGCGTCGTGGTTCGGCGCGCTGGCCGACTACCGGCATGCGCGTTTCCCGGTGTCGGCCGCGTTGCCGGCCGACGACCAGGCCGTCGTGGTCGGCACGGCCGCGACGCTGCCGGCCGGTCTCGCGCTCCCACCCGTCAACGGCCCGCTGCTCGCGGTCGCCGACAACCCGGCCGCGCCGGGGCGCAAGCTGCTGGTCGTCACGGGCCGCACGGCGGCCGAGGTCGACGACGCGGTCGCGACGCTCGTGCTGGGCCGCGCGGCATTGTCGGGGCCGGCGGCGTCGGTCGCGCACGTCGATCTGGGCGCGCCGCGCAAGCCGTACGACGCACCGCGCTGGCTGCCGGTGAACCGGCCGATCGCGTTCCGCGAGCTCGTCGACGATCCGCGCCAGCTCGAAGTGCGCGGCACGACGCCCGACGCGATCCGGCTGAACCTGCGCGTGCCGGCCGATCTGCATTCGTGGAACGGCGCGGGCGTGCCGATCACGCTGCGCTACCGCTACACGGCGCCGACCGTGCAGGACAACTCGACGCTCGCGGTCGAGATCAACGATCAGCTCGTGAAGTCGTACCGGCTCGGGCCGGCCCACGCCGAAGACGCGCACGGCCGCATGCAGCTGCCGCTGCTGTCGGTGCCGGAAGGGCGCGTGACGAGCGACGTCGACATTCCCGCGTTCCGCGTCGGCAGCGGCAACCAGCTGCAGTTCCGCTTCTCGCTCGATTCGCAGAAGACGGGCCTGTGTTCGAGCACGGCCACCGAGCCGCAGCGCGCGGCGATCGATCCGGATTCGACGATCGACTTCTCGCACTTCGTTCATTACGCGCAATTGCCGAACCTCGCGTTCTTCGCGAACAGCGGCTTCCCGTTCACGCGCTTCGCCGACCTGTCGCAGACGGCCATCGTGCTGCCCGAGCGGCCGTCGCCGCAGGAACTCGAGGCCTACCTGACGATGCTCGGCCACATGGGCGAATGGACCGGCTTCCCGGCGCTGCGCGTGCAAGTTGCGCGGCCCGGCGACGTCGCCGCGCTGTCCGGGCACAAGGATCTGCTCGTGATCGACGGCTCGCCGGCGTCGCCGCTGCTCGCGCACTGGCGCGCGGCGCTGCCGCTCGCGATCGGCGAGCAGGGCGGCGCCGGCGGCGGCGCGACGCGCGTCGCGTTCACGGTGAAGGAGCGCTGGCGCAACGGCGTGGGCCTCGCCGACGGCGGCGCGCACATCGAACAGACGGGCCCGCTCGCGGCGCTCGCCGGTTTCGAGCTGCCGGGCAGCCGCGGCCGCAGCGTCGTCGCGCTGACGGCGACCGACCAGGCGCGCCTCGGCGATCTGCTCGACGTGTTCGAGAACGCCGGGCTCGTGTCGCAACTGCAGGGCGACCTCGCACTGGTGCGGCCGGGGCAGGTCGACAGCCTGCGGGTCGGCGAGCCTTACGTGGTCGGCTTCGTGCCGTGGTATGCGCGCGTGTGGACGGAGGCGGCGCGGCATCCGGTCGTGCTCGGCGCGGTCGGCGTCGTCGCGGGGCTGCTGCTCGCGCTCGGCGTGTTCAGCGTGCTGCAGCGCATCGCCGCGCGTCGACGGGGGATGTAACGGATGGCGCGGGCAATGACGAAGCGACGGGCAACGCGGCCGGCGCGGCGTGTCGGCGCGACGTTCGCGCTGGCGCTGGCGGTGACGTGCGCGGCGGCCGGCATGGCCACGCGCGCGCACGCCGCCGGGACTGGCGCGGCCGACGCGGCCGGC
>NZ_JAKWFH010000124.1:0-4357 GCF_029522185.1 Burkholderia sp. IO2
CCAGCGCGGTGGTCGCGGGCGTGCGCGTGCCGCCGGCGGGCAGCGGGCGCGTGGCTGGCGATGCGCGGCCGAGCGTCGCGATCGCGCGGGCGCGGCGCAGTGCGATCGCGGCGCCCGTGCCGGTCAGCGACGCGAAGCGGCGCCGCAGGCCGTGCATGCTGCTGATCGCCACATGGCCGCCATAGTGCAGGCCGCGGCGCGGCAGGACTTCCGTCTTGTCCTTCTTCGGTGGTCGCGGCGCGTCGAAGCGGTCGCCGACCCGCGCCAGCGTGGCCGGTTCGACGCTGCTGACGAAGAACGTCATGCCGCGCGTGCGGGCCCGCGTGAGCGGCACGCCGTGCAGTTTGCCGTTCGGCCGCAACCGGATGCGGCCGCGCTGCGGATACGCGGCGGCGAGCGGCCGCTCCGTCACGTGAGTCCGTGCATGCGGGGCGTTTTCCCGGTATTGCCAGACACCGGTGGCCGAGTCGTAGCGCGCATGACCGGCGATCTTGCCGGTCGCCTTGTCGACGACGTAGATCGTGTCGGCGTGGCCGGCCGCCGCGACGGCCTGTTTCGCGCGTGCGAAATGCGGCGCATTCGACAGCGCGTCGATCGCATCGACGTACGCGTCGCGCACGCGCCCGTTCCGCGTGAATTCGACCGTCTCGCCTTCACGCGCGGGCTTGACCTTCGCCGGGCCGCCGAGCGCGACCAGTTCGCGGTGCGTGACGGGCGACGCATGGAAATCGAACGCGCGCCGCGCGGCGGCGGTGCCGGCCGGATCGCTGCGTTCCATCGCGCTCGACAGCGCCTGCTTCAGCGCCTGTCGCTCCTCGGCGTTCAGCGCGTTGCCGAGAAAGCGCAGGCGCTGGATCGCGCCATTCGCATCGACGTGCGCCGTCGCGACGAACGTCGGCGGCGCGTCGGGCGTCGGCTGGCCGGCCCGCGCGATCAGCAGCGCCGTGTCGGTGCCGGTCTGCTGCACCAGGTGCCCGAGCGTGGGCGCGTGCTGGCCTTCGGCGCGCGTCAGCGTGCGCATGTCGCGCGCGTCGAGCCACGCGCGTGCGTGCTTCATCGCGTTGCCGTCGACCGCATGGCGGGCGCGTGCCGGCGCGGCGAGCCGTGCCGCGACGGGGCGTCCGGCCGCCGCGCGAACCTGTTCGCCGTAGTACTCGCGATAGGTCGGATTGCCGGGCGTCGACGTGCGCATGTCGCCGAACGTGTCCGCGAGAGCGTCGAGCGCGGCCGGGTCGCGGCTCGTCAGCGCATGCTCGGTCGCCCGGGCGAGCGCGTCGGGCAACGTCGCGTGGGTCGCGATGTCGGGCCCGCCGGCGGCGAGGATTTCGTTGCGGATCGTGTACGCGTTGACCTCCGCGCGCGCATCCGACTTCAGCAGCGCGGCCACGGCGGCTTCGGGGCTGGCGTGCTCGGCGGCCAGCGCGCCGGTCGCGAGATCGACGCTGTGCTGCAGTTCGTGGCCCCACACGAATACGAGCGTGCCGGCGCGGCGCGTATTGCCGTCGAGTACGATCGTGCGCGTGTCCGCGTCCGCGTAATGACCGCCGCCCGGCGTACCGACGCGGATCGTCCAGCCGTCGCTGCGGGCCAGCCGCATCTGCGCGCGGAAGGTCGGCGACTGTCGCGCGATCGCGTGCGCGCGCATCAGCAGCACGCGGCCGCGGAACCGCTGCACGACGCGCCCGAGCATGCCCGGGCGTTGCGCGTACGCGCCGCTTTCGGCGTAGGCGGGATGGGCGAGGCGAATGCGGCCCGTCGCAATGCCGCGCTGGATCGTGTCGATGACGCCGTCGATCCGCTCGACGACGTCGCCTTCCGGGTCCGCCTTGTGCAGTACCTGGCCGGGGTCGTGCAGCAGCACTTCGCCATGGCGGCCGAACAGCACCTGGAAGTCGTACAGCAGCCCGTGCCGCTGCGTGACGTTGCGAATGTTCGCGAGATCGTCGAGACCGCTGCGCCGGACCACGCCGGGCAGGCCGAGCCCTTTTTCCATCGCGGCGCTGCTCAGCAGCGCCGCCGGCTTGTACACGACGCCGACCCGGCCCAGGTGCGAGAACGGTCCGTCGACCGTGCTGACGGGCAGGTCGAGCCGTTTCAGTTCACGCAGGCCGCCCTGTTCGGCGCCGATTTCCTCGTGCGCGACTTCCACGCCGTCCGGCGACGTGTCGCGGAAGAAGCCGATCGCCTGGCCCGTGCCGCCGTCGAATACCGTCTTGTAGAGCCCCGAGCCGACGAGCGGGCCGAGATGGTCGGCGGGATCGACGGTGCGCGCGGGATCGCCCGCGACGTACAGCTGGCCGCCGGTGACCGACAGCTCGCCGAGCGCCGGCTGCTCGTAAGCGGCCGGCACGTAGCGGTTCATGCCGGACAGGTCGGTCAGTCCGCCGTCTGCGCCGACGGCGTCCGGATGCACCGCGTAGACGGGGCGTTGCCACAGGTTCGCCAGTTGCGCGGCCGCGCCTTCGTTCGCGTGCCGCGCGGCCAGGATCACCACGCGCTGGCCGGCGTACGGCGCATCCGACAGCAGCGAGAAGCCGTGCGGATCGATCGGCCGGCCGTCGGGGCCGAGCAGCGTGCCGTCGGGCTGCGTGTCGGCATGGACGATCGCGAGACGGTCGGCTTCATCCATCGACACGAGGCCGCGCCGCCTGAGCCCCAGCGCGTCGAGCGCCGGCGTCGCGGCGCCGAACGGCGACGCGTTGCGCTCGACGTGCGCGCGCGACCACGCGACGCGCTGCGCCTGGATCTCGCGCATCGAGCGCGGCGCGTCGTCGCGCGGCTTGTCGCGGCCGCCGTGGTCGTTCGGCGGATCGCCCGCATCGCGCGGATGCGCGTCGGCGCGACTGCCGAGATCGACGTCGTAGCGGGCCTCGAATGCATTGAGCTGCCGGCTCGCCTCGGCTTCGAGCGCCTTGCGCGTGTAGCGGCCGCCGCCCGGACGCTTGCCGGCGGCGTTCACGCGCGAACGGTCGCTGCCGAGCAGGCGCATCTGCTGCGCGAGCGTGCCCGACTGTTCGGCGAACGCGCTGACCTGGTTCGGCAGCGGCGCGCCGCCGGCACGCATCTGCACGTCCGGGCGCTTGAGCTTCACGTCGCCGCGCTCGATCCCGCGTTCGAGCAGCGTGATCTGATCGTCGACGTCCGCGAGGGTCTGACGATACGCGTCGCTGTGGGTCTCGATCGGGCCGGGATCCGCGAGCAGCAGCCGGCCGTCGCGATACACGCCTTGCGGATCGAAGTAGAGCCGGTCCTGCTGAATCGCGTCGCGCAGCGTGCGCAGGGTCTGCAGCGATTCGGGGTCGAGCGTCGTCGGCAGCAGGCCGCGCCCGGCATCGCCGGTATGCAGCCCGCCGCGCGGCTGGTACAGCACCGCGACGCGGCCGGCGTGCGAAAACGGGCCGTCCATCGCGACGGTCGGGAGATCGTAGCGACGCCGCAGCAACGCGAGCGCCGCGCGTTCGGCGCCGGCGCTGGCCTGCTGTTCGGCGCGCGTGCTGAAATCCTCGTAGAGGGCGACGACCGCATCCCGGCCGAGCGCGAAGCCGCCCTTGTGCGCGCCGAAGCCGAGCAGCGCGCCAAGATGTTCGTTCAGGTCCACCGGCTTGCCGCTGTCCGCATGGAATACCTGCAGGCCGTCCGCCCGCAGCGGCCCGAGCGCGACCTCCGGATGCGGCGCGGGATCGAAGCGCAGGAAGCCGCTGGTCGCGCGGATCGTGCCGTCCGCCGCGAGCGCGCCGCGCGGTGCGACGAATACCGGACGGTTCCAGACGTTCGCGAGTTCGGGGGCCAGCCCGGCCTCCGCGCCTTCCGCGACGAGCACGATCGGTTCGTCGAGCCGGGACGGCGCCGGCAGCCCGTGGCGCGCGTCGAGCGCGAGTTCGTGGCCGGACAACGGCGTGCCGTCCGGGCGTGTCAGCGGCGCGTCCGGGCGGCCGTTGCGCACGACGAACAGCGTGCGCCCGCCATAGCTGTGCTGCTCGACGCGCGGCCCGCCGGGCGCGACCGCGACGTCCGCCTCGCGGGCGGCGAAGCCCGGCGCGAGCGGGGAGGATTCGATCGCATGGAGGACGGTCCAGGCGACGCGCTGGCGAAACGTCAGCGGTTCGAGCGGCCCGCCGGCGCCGGTTTCGGCCGGATCGGCGACCCGCCGGTACTGGATCGTCCGCGCGTCGCCGCTGCGGCGATCCGCGCGCGATGCGGTGCGTGCATCCTGGTCGTTCTCGGCGGCGCGTTCGCGCACCTGCGCGGACGAGCGGCCTGCCTGCGCGGTCGCGCGCGACGTCGCGGCGGCCGGCTCGGCCACGGCCGCCGTCGGGTCCGCTGCCGCGCGCAGCGTGGACGGGGTCGCGCGTGCCGC
>NZ_JAKWFH010000125.1:0-4033 GCF_029522185.1 Burkholderia sp. IO2
GCCGTTGCAAATACATTGAATACCAGGCCCCGGAAAGCGCTCGGCTGGAAGACGCCGGCCGAAGCTCTCGACGAGTACCTGAAATCTGTTCAACAATTTAGTGTTGCGACGACCGGTTGAATCCGCCTAGTTCGCGACCTTCTGGCACGTCGGCACTTCGGGCTTGCTGGTGTTCGGCACCGGAATCGACGCTTCCGCGACGCGCGGCGTCGGCGTCGAGATCAGGTCGTTGCCGACGTTGCCGATGAACTTGTAGAACACCACCTGGTTTTCGAAGCCCAGCGACAGGCTCGTTTCGCGCCAGCGGATCAGGTCGCCGACCTGCGCCTTCAGGTCGAGCTCGCCGCCCGCCTGCCCGGAAATGACGTTGTCCTGGTTAGTCACCATATAGACATAGCGCCAGTCGATCAGCGTCGGCGCCGCCGGATTCTTGCTGGGATTCGGATATTTTTTGAGAATGGTTTCGGTATCGAACGAAACGAGCACATCGGTAACGCGTGACATAGAAGCTCCCGTTTGAAGTAATGGGAATCATCGTTGCGCGAATTGCTTCGTGCAGCCGCCATCGCCTTGTGAGACAAGGGTTTGAGCCGGTATCGGCACGTGCGGAGGCGACGGCTAATGCAGATTAGTCCGTTTGGTTAATCATGGAAGCTGTAAAAGTAAACAGGTCGGGAAAATGATTTTTCGAGTTAATTTTAAAATCGGAATCAATCGGGTCGATGCGTGACATAAATATCGCGACATTGAATCTGTTAATCGATTGACCGATTATCGGCGGGGGCGGGAAGGCGGCTGTTTACCGGTAGGTCCAGAGCCGGTGCAGCACGAACGTCGTCGGCGGGATCAGCAGTGCGATCGCGACGACGCCCATCGCGCGCGACGCACCCAGCGCCTCGGCGGCACGCGCGAGCAGCATCGTCTCGACGAAGCCGGCCAGCGTGACCGCGAGAAAGCGCAGCGCGTTGCGGGGGCGCACCGTCGACGAGAAGCTCCATAGCGTATTCGCCAGATACGAGAACGCGGTCGCGCAGAGGAACGCGATGGCATTCGCGGTCACCGGCGTCGCGTCGCGCAGTGCGAACAGCGCCGTCGCGACCAGCGTGTGGAGCGCGGTCGAGCCGAGCCCGGACACGCCGAAGCGCACGAGCCGCGTGCGCTCGGCCTGCAGCAGCCCGATCATGGCGAGCGCGCGTTCAGCGCGCGCCGATGCGCGCCCGGACCGGCTGCACGCGCCGGCGGGCCGGCTGGCGGCGGGCGTCGCGCGCGACCGGCAGTTCGATCACCTTGCCGTGCGCCTGGTAGCGGCGGCGGATCAGGTAGACGGGCCGTTGCTTCGATTCGTCGTAGATCCGCCCGACGTATTCACCGACCACGCCGATCCCGATCAGCTCGATGCCGCCGATGAACAGCGTGACCGAGATCAGCGACGCGTAGCCGAGCACCGGATTGCCGAACAGCAGCGTGCGCAGGATGATGAACGAACCGTACACGAACGCGAGCGCCGCGATGCCGACGCCGATGTAGGTCCAGCTGCGCAGCGGCACGGTGCTGAAGCTGGTGATGCCTTCCAGCGCGAAATTCCACAGCTTCCAGCCGGAGAATTTCGAGTGCCCGGCGCTGCGCGGATCGCGCTGGTACTCGACGATCACGGTCTTGTAGCCGACCCACGCGAACAGCCCCTTCATGAAGCGGTGCCGCTCGGGCAGGTTGCGCAGCGCGTTCACGACCTTGCGGTCCATCAGCCGGAAATCGCCGACGTTCTCCGGCAGCTTCACGTCCGACAGCAGGTTGTGCACGCGGTAGTAGATCGCGGCGGCGGTGCGCTTCGCGAACGAATCGCACGCGCGGTTGCTGCGCTTGGCCGCGACGACCTCCGCGCCGTCGCGCCAGTGGTCGATCATCACCGGGATCAGGCTCGGCGGGTCCTGCAGGTCCGCGTCGAGCGGGATCACCGCATCGCCCGCGGCTTCGTCGAGGCCGGCCGTCAGCGCGGCTTCCTTGCCGAAGTTGCGGGTCAGGTCGATGACGCGCACGCGCCGTTCGGCCGCGCCGATCCGGACCAGGCGTTCCAGCGTGTCGTCGCGGCTGCCGTCGTTTACGCAGACGATCTCGAAGCGGATCGCGTCGATCGCGCTCAGCAACGGAATCACGACGTCGAAGAAGCGTTCGACGGCTTCGCCTTCGTTGTAGAACGGCACGACCAGCGAAACGAGCGGCGTGTAGATGGGTTCCCGCATGATGATTCCCCTTGTGATGGCGCTTTACCGGCCGGCGCCGAGCGTCGGGCGGCCGGTGCGGCGCATGCCGTGCGCCGGGCGGTGGTGCGGTCGGAGCGGGTGGGTGAACCCGGTCTCGGTCGAGGTGTCGCGCGCGTCGGGCAGCGACGGCACGTCGCGTCTTTCCCGGGCGATGCGGCTGACGAGCAGCGCGAGCGAAGCGAGCGTCACGAGCGGCATGAACTGGAACGACAGGTGCGGCACGATCGCGAGGCCCGCGAGCGGCATCGGCCACAGCAGCATCAGCCATTCGCGATCGAAGTGCCGCCAGCCGTGCGTCCATGCATAGCGCGCGTACCACGCGATCACGATGCCGTACCACGTGAGGTCGTAGTCGTACAGATACGGGCTGACGAGCAGGCACGCGCACGCGAGGGTCGCGGCGCGCAGCGCGTACGAACACGCGCCGCGCCACGCGTAGACGACGGCGCTCGCGGCGGCCGCAGCCGACAGCAGCTGAAGGCCGCGTGCGACGAGCGCGGGCCAGCCGGCCATCGTCGCGAGCGCGAACACGGTCGGCATGCGGGCGAGCTTCGCGTGGCCCGCATCGACGATCGCGTAGACGTTGCCGATCACGTGCATGAACGTGAGCCACGGGCCGATCCCGAACGCGAGCGTCGCGAGCGCGACGCTGACGGCGATCGTCGCGGCCCACGCGGCCAGCGCGCGCCATTGGCCCGCGCACAGCAGCGCGAGCGGGAACAGCACCGCGAGCTGCGGCTTCATCGTCAGCAACCCGAAGCAGATTCCGGCAACGACGGGCCGCCGGTTCAACGCGAGCAGGCCGAGTGCGGCGAGCGTCGCGGTGAAGAGGCTCGTCTGCCCGACGATCACCGTGAGGAACGCACCCGGAAACGCGAGCGCGCACAGCCACGCGGCGTCGCGCTGCACCGTGGCGCGCATCGTCGCCGCGAACAGCGCGATCGTGATGCCGAGCCACAGCACGACCGCCAGCGTGTACGGCAGCCAGCCGAGCGGCAACACGAACAGCAGCATCGTCGGCGGATAGAGCCACGGCAGCGTGCCGTCCGCGAGCGTCATCGTCGGGACCGCGAGCTTCTGGACCGCGAACAGCGCGGGGAAATGCCACGCGTCCGCGCCGTGACCGTGCGCGGCGAGCCACGCGGCGCTCCAGACCGGCGAGAAGTCCTGCGACAGCGGTTCCAGCGCGCCGTGGCGCGACAGGAGGAAGCGGGTCAGGTAGATCGCGATGAACAGCAGCTCGGTCAGCAGCACGGCGGCCGCGTAGAGGCGCACGCGATCGCGGTTGAGCCAGTGCGGATGGCGGCGCGGGCCGGCGATCGGGAGTTCCGGATGCACGTCGGCGGCCGAATGCGCGTGGCGGGCGAACGACGGCGCTTTCATCGTGCGCTCCGGGATGCGAGCGCCGTGCGGCGCACGACGACGAACAGCACCGCGAGCAGCACGACCGGCCCGATCTGCGGCAGCTTCATCAGCCGGTTCAGCATTTCGAAGATCGGCAGCAGCCACGCCAGCACGAGAATGCCCTGGTCGCCGGGCAGCCAGCCTTCGTCGAGGCCGTGTGCGATCAGGCAGAAGATCGCGATGCCGAGCCACGTCAGTTCGTAGTTCCACAGATATGGCGTCGTCAGCAGGGTGGCGACCGCCAGTACCGCCCCGCGCAGCCGCATGTCGCGCGTGCGGCGCCAGACGTCGACGGCCGCGGCGAGCGCGACGAGCGCGACCGCCGCCTGGGCGGCCAGCGCGGCCGCCACCGGCGCGCCGGCGAGCCG
>NZ_JAKWFH010000126.1:0-3790 GCF_029522185.1 Burkholderia sp. IO2
GCGCGGATCGACGAAGAACTCGCGCCAGCCGATGGCAGTCGCCGCCTGGCCATTCGCGCTGCGCGCGCCGGCCGCGCCCGGCTGCGTCGCGTAGACGCCGCCGGCCGGGTACGCCTGCGCGACGGGTACGTCGGGCCGCTTGTAATGCGGCGCCATCGTGCAGCCCGTGGCAAAGAGCGCGGCAGCCAGTGCGACCGCGGTTGCAGTCAAAGCATGTTTTTGCATCGTTACTGCCCCTTCGAATCGTGTGCGTCGTCGTGACCGCGCTGCAGGTCGCCCTGCACGAGACGCCATGCGTCGTCGACGTTTTCCGTCTCGCCGCTGAAGATCGCGCGAACCCGCACGAAGAACATCGGGATCATGAAAATGGCGAGGAACGTCGCCGTGATCATCCCGCCGATCACGCCGGTGCCGATCGCATGCTGGCTCGCCGACCCCGCGCCGTTGCTGATCGCGAGCGGCAGCACGCCCAGCATGAACGCGAGCGACGTCATCAGGATCGGGCGCAGCCGCAGGCGCGCCGCCTCGATCGCCGCGCGCACCGGCCCCATGTTCCCGCCCGCCTGCAGCTCGCGCGCGAACTCGACGATCAGGATCGCGTTCTTCGCGGACAAGCCCACGGTGGTCAGCAGGCCGACCTGGAAGAACACGTCGTTCTCGAGGCCGCGCAGCATCGTCGCGAGCAGCGCGCCGACCACGCCGAGCGGCACAACCATGATCACCGAGAACGGGATCGACCAGCTTTCATACAGCGCCGCGAGACACAGGAAGACGACGAGGATCGAGATCGCGTACAGGATCGGCGCCTGCGAGCCGGACTGGATTTCCTGGAACGACAGGCCCGTCCACGAGTAGCCGATGCCTTCCGGCAGCTTGCTCGCGAGCGCTTCCATCGCGGCCATCGCCTGGCCGGTCGATTTGCCTTCCGCGGCCTGCCCCTGGATTTCGATCGACGACACCCCGTTGTAACGCTCGAGCTTCGGCGAACCGTAGATCCAGTGGCCGGTCGAGAATGCGCTGAACGGCACCATCCCGCCCGCGCTGTTGCGCACGTACCAGATGTTCATGTCTTCCGGCGTCATCCGGAACGGCGCGTCCGACTGTACGTACACCTTCTTGATCCGGCCGTCGGTGTCGAGGAAGTTGTTCACGTACTGCGACGCCCATGCGATCGAGAACGTCTGGTCGATCGCCGCGGCCGTCACGCCGAGCGCATTCGCCTTCTCGCGGTCGATGTCGACCTTGTACTGCGGCGTATCGTTCAGGCCGTTCGGGCGCACCAGCGCGAGCGCCGGATCCTTCGCGGCCATCCCGAGCAACTGGCCGCGCGCGGCCATCAGCGCATCGTGGCCGAGACCGGCGTTGTCCGTCAGCTCGAAGTCGAAGCCGGCAGCCGTACCGAGTTCCGGAATCGACGGCGGGTTGAACGGAATCACCATCGCGTCCTTGTACGTCGAATAGTGCGCGAAGGTCCGGCCGATCAGCGCCTGCACCTTCTGGTCCGAACGCTGGCGATGCTCGTACGGTTTCAGCTTCACGAACACGAGGCCCGCGTTCTGGCCGCGGCCCGCGAAGCTGAAGCCGTTGACCGTGAACACCGAGTCGACCACATCCTTCTCGGCGGTGGTCAGGTACGTGTTGATGTTGTCGAGCGTCTTGCCGGTCGTTTCCTGCGTGGAGCCGGACGGCGTCTGCACGATCATGAACATGTAGCCCTGATCCTCGTCGGGCAGGAACGACTTCGGCAGACGCGCGAACATCACGCCGACCGCGAGGAACACGGCGAGGTAGATCACGAGCCAGCGGCCCGAGCGCCGGATCACGTGGTTCACGCCGCTCGTGTAGCGATCGCGGCTGCGATCGAAAGTCCGGTTGAACCAGCCGAAGAAACCCTTCTTCTCTTCGTGATGCCCCTGCGGGATCGGCTTGAGGATCGTCGCGCACAGCGCCGGCGTCAGGACCAATGCGACCAGCACGGACAGCACCATCGCCGACACGATCGTCAGCGAGAACTGCCGATAGATCGCGCCGACCGAGCCGCCGGAGAACGCCACCGGCACGAACACCGCCGACAGCACGAGCGCCACGCCGACGAGTGCGCCGGTGATCTGGCTCATCGCCTTGCGGGTCGCCTCCTTCGGTGACAGCCCTTCTTCCGCCATCACGCGCTCGACGTTCTCGACCACCACGATCGCATCGTCGACCAGCAGGCCGATCGCGAGCACGAGGCCGAACATCGACAGCGTGTTGATCGAGAAACCGGCGAGGCCCATGATCGCGAACGTACCGAGCAGCACGACCGGCACCGCGATCGTCGGGATGATCGTCGCGCGCAGGTTCTGCAGGAACAGGTACATCACGAGGAACACCAGCACGATGCCCTCGATCAGCGTCTTGACCACTTCCTCGATCGACAGGCGCACGAACGGCGTCGTGTCGTACGGGTAGTGCACGACGAGACCGTGCGGGAAGTACTTCGACAGCTCGTCGATCTTGGCCCGCAGCGCGTTCGCGGTCGCCAGCGCGTTCGCGCCGGTCGCGAGCTGGATGCCGAGGCCGGCCGTCGGCTGCCCCATGTACTTCGTGTCGAACGTGTAGTTCTCCGAACCCAGCGCCGCGCGGCCGACGTCCTTCAGGCGGACCTGCGAGCCATCCTGGTTGACCTTCAGCAGGATGTTGCCGAACTGCTCGGGCGTGCGCAGCAGCGTCGATTCGGTGATCGTCGCCTGCAGCACGGTGCCCGGCTTCGCCGGCGTGCCGCCGATCTGGCCGCCCGCGATCTGCACGTTCTGCTGCGTGATCGCGGCCGTCACGTCGGTCGGCGTGAGGCTGTAGTTGGTCAGCTTGACGGGGTCGAGCCAGATCCGCATCGAGAACTGCGAACCGAGCAGCAGCGTCTGGCCGACGCCGTTCACGCGGCTCAGCGGATCGAGCACGTGCGAAGCCACGTAGTTCGTCAGGTCCTCCTTCGACATCCGGCCGTCCTCGGAGTTGAACGCGAACCACATCAGCCAGTTGCTGCTCGACTTCGTGACCTGCATGCCGAGCTGCTGCACGACCTGCGGCAGGTTCGGCGTCGCGAGCGACAGCTTGTTCTGCACCTGCACCTGCGCGACGTCCGGATTCGTGCCCGGCGAGAACGTCAGCGTGATCGTTGCGTTGCCCGAGTCGTCACTCGTCGACGACATGTACAGGAAGTTGTCGAGACCGCTCATCTGCTGCTCGATCACCTGCGTGACCGTGTCTTCCACCGTCTTCGCGGAAGCGCCCGGATAGTTCGCCTGGATCTGGATCGTCGGCGGTGCGATCGTCGGGTACTGCGCGATCGGCATCTTGAAGATCGATGCGACGCCGGCCAGCATCAGCACGATCGCGATCACCCACGCGAAGATCGGGCGATCGATAAAGAACTTGGCCATGAAACGGACTCCCTGTTATTGCGCGCTCGACGCGGCGGCCGAACTCGCTGCGGCGCTGGCCGCGGTAGTCGCCGGCGCGGCGCCGGCCGATGTGGCGGAGGCGGCGTCCGGCGCCGGGGCGAGCTGCGCGGGGACGGTCTTCACGGTCGCGCCCGGGCGCACCTTGTCGACGCCTTGCACGATCACGTGATCGCCCGCCTGCAGACCGCCTTCGACGACCCAGTTCTGGCCTTGCATGCCGGTAGTCTTCAGCGGACGCGGCTCGACCTTGTTGCTGGCGTTCACCACCATCGCGATCGCCTGGCCCTTCTGGTCGTGCGTGACGCCGATCTGCGGCACCAGGAACGCGTTCTCGTTCACGCCTTCCTCGA
>NZ_JAKWFH010000127.1:0-3609 GCF_029522185.1 Burkholderia sp. IO2
GTCGGCTGGGCCGCGGCCTGCGGCGCCGGCAGCGCGGCGACCGGCGCGTCGTGGCGCGCGTCCGACGGCAGCGCCGCCGGTTCATGGGCCACCGGCCGCGCGACGCTGCGCGCCGGCGCGAGCACGATGCCGCCCGCGACGCGCCAGCCCGACACGATCGCCTTCATCTGGCGCGTCTGCTCCTCGAGCGACGCGGCCGCGGCGGCCGCCTGCTCGACGAGCGCCGCGTTCTGCTGCGTGACCGCATCCATCTGGCCGACCGCGCGGTTGACCTGCTCGATGCCGGTCGACTGCTCGTCGGACGCGGCGCTGATCTCGCCCATGATGTCGGTCACGCGGCGCACGGCCTGCACGATTTCTTCCATCGTCGCGCCGGCGCGCGCGACGAGCGCCGACCCGCTGTCGACCTTCTCGGCCGAATCGCCGATCAGCTGCTTGATTTCCTTCGCGGCGCTCGCGCTGCGCTGCGCGAGCGAGCGCACCTCGCCCGCGACCACCGCGAAGCCGCGACCCTGCTCGCCGGCCCGCGCCGCTTCGACGGCCGCGTTCAGCGCGAGGATGTTGGTCTGGAACGCGATGCCCTCGATCGTGCCGATGATGTCGACGACCTTGCCGGAGCTGGCCGCGATGTCCTGCATCGTCGATACGACCTGGCCGACCACGTCGCCGCCCTGCGTCGCGATGTCCGACGCGTTCACCGCGAGCTGGCTCGCCTGCCGCGCGTTTTCCGCGTTCTGCCGCACGGTGCCGGTCAGCTGCTCCATGCTCGACGCGGTTTCCTGCAGCGACGCGGCCTGTTCCTCGGTGCGCTGCGACAGGTCGATGTTGCCGGTCGCGATCTCGCGCGCGCCGACGTCGATCGATTCGGTGCCGCGATGCACGGCCTGCACCATCGTCGTGACGGCGTCCTGCATCCGCTTGATGCCGCCGAACAGGCGGCCGATCTCGTTGGTGCTGAACACGTTCACCGGCTGCGTGAGGTCGCCGCCGGCGATGCGCTCGAAGTGCGCGATCGCATCTTCCAGCGGCTTGACGATCAGCCCGCGCAGCGCGAAGCGGATCGCGATCACGACGACGAACGCGATCGCGATGCCGGCCGCGATCAGCGCGATCATCATCGAGATCTGCGACTGCGTCGCGGCCTGGCGTTCTTCCGCGCGCTTTTGCAGCGCGGCGATCACGGCTGCCGCCGTCTGGTCGAACGCGACGAACATCGGGCTGATCTTCGCGTCGGCGATCGCGTGGTACGCGGCCATGTCGCCCGCGCGTGCCGCGGCAAATTCCGGTTCGACGCCTTCCTTCATGATCGTCGTGTAACGCGCGGTGAGCTCGTCGACGAGCGCCTGCTCGACGCCGAGCTTCGGCGTCGACTGGAACGTCTGCCAGTTCTGGTTCGACTTCGCATACAGCTCCTGCGCGCGATCGAGCACCTTCGCCGCGTCGGCCGCATTGCCGGCTTCGGTCAGCGTACGAAAGCGATCGAGCGCGACGCGCGAGCGCAGCAGGTACGCGGCCGTGTCGTCCAGCGTGTGGATCGCCGGCAGGTCGACGTGCGCGATCTCGTCGAGCGAACGGCTCGCGTGATTCAGCGCGTAGAGGCCGAGCCCGCCGACCGCGGCGGCCAGGCACACGAGGATGAGTCCGACCGCCGTGAGCGTCGTGCGGATCGACCAGTTATGCAACATTGCAGATTCTCCCGAAATTGCTGCGCGCGCGGCGCGCTTACCCGCCGAGCGTCTCGATCAGCGCCATTTCACGGCTCGACATCAGCTTCTCGATGTCCATCAGGATCAGCATCCGGCCGTCGACCGTGCCGAGGCCCGTCAGGTACTCGGTCGTCAGCGTCGCGCCGAATTCCGGCGCCGGCATGATCTGGTCGGTCTGCAGCGTCAGCACGTCCGACACGCCGTCGACCACCATCCCGACCACGCGGTTCGACACGTTCAGGATGATCACGACGGTCTGGTGGTCGTACTCGACCCGGCCGAGGTGGAACTTGATCCGCATGTCGACGATCGGCACGATGATCCCGCGCAGGTTGATCACGCCCTTGATGAACTCCGGCGCGTTCGCGATGCGCGTGACGCTGTCGTAGCCGCGGATTTCCTGCACTTTCAGGATGTCGATCCCGTATTCCTCGTCGCCGAGCGTGAACACGAGGAATTCCTGGCCCGTCGCGTCGCCCTGTTCCGCGTCGCGGCGGCTGGTTGCCGCGTTCGCCGCGGCCGGATTGATCATTTGGACTTCAGCAGACACGTTTGCCCCCAATCGGTTGATGGCGAGAGTCAGAAGACGGCGAGCTCGGCGCCGGCACGGGCGCCGTGCGTCGCACGGGTTTCGCGGTTCAGCGCCGCGACGTCGACGATCAGCGCGACGCTGCCGTCGCCCAGGATGGTCGCCGCCGAGATGCCATGGACCTTGCGGTAGTTGGTTTCGAGGTTCTTCACGACCACCTGCTGCTGGCCGACCAGCTCGTCGATCAGCATCGCGAAGCGGCGCCCCTCGGTTTCCATGATCGTGACGATCCCCTGCGTCGGGTCGGTGCGCGCGTCCTCGACCGAGAACACCTCGTGCAGCGCGACCAGCGGCAGGTATTCACCGCGCACGCGCACCACGCGCTCGCCGTTGCCGACCGTGTAGATGTCGTCGTTCGACGGCTGCAGCGACTCCATCACGAAGTTCAGCGGCAGGATGAAGATCTCGCTGCCCACCTTCACCGACATCCCGTCGAGGATCGCCAGCGTGAGCGGCAGCACGATCCGCGTGGTCGTGCCGCGGCCGGCCAGCGACGTGATCTCGACGTGGCCGCCCATCGACTGGATGTTGCGCTTCACGACGTCCATGCCGACGCCGCGGCCCGACACGTCGGTCACCGTCTCGGCGGTCGAGAAGCCCGGCGCGAAGATCAGTTGCCAGACTTCGTCGTCGCTGATGTTCTCGGCGATCTGCATGCCCTGCTTCGCGGCCTTCGCGAGGATCCGCTCGCGGTTCAGGCCCGCGCCGTCGTCGCTCACCTCGATCACGATGTTGCCGCCGTGATGCGCGGCCGACAGCACGAGCTGGCCGACCGCGTCCTTGCCGGCGGCGACGCGCTTGTCGACGGTTTCGATGCCGTGGTCGAGGCTGTTGCGCACCAGGTGCGTGAGCGGATCGATGATCCGTTCGATCAGGCTCTTGTCGAGCTCGGTCGCCTGGCCGAACGTGACCAGTTCGACCTGCTTGCCGAGCTTGCCGGCGAGATCGCGCACGAGCCGCGGGAAGCGGCTGAACACGTAGTCCATCGGCATCATGCGGATCGACATCACCGCTTCCTGCAGGTCGCGCGCGTTGCGCTCGAGCTGCGCCATCCCGTTGAACAGGCGGTCGTGCAGCGCCGGATCGAACGCGCTCGCCGTCTCGGCCAGCATCGCTTGCGTGATCACCAGTTCGCCGACGAGGTTGATCAGCTGGTCGACCTTCTCGACGCCGACGCGGATCGAGCTGCCTTCGGCGCCCGCCGCGGCCGCGGCGGCCGGGCGCGCGCGCTTGTCGTCGTGATGCGCGGCGGCCGGCGCCGCGTGCTCGGCGGGCTGCGGTTGCGCGTGCTGTTGCGACGGCGGCTGCGGCTGC
>NZ_JAKWFH010000128.1:0-3042 GCF_029522185.1 Burkholderia sp. IO2
GCCCGCCGGGCTGCCGTCCGCCGAGCGGCGTCGCACGGGCCCCGTCGTGCGCGCCGCGCTCGCGGTCGGCCACGCGGCGGTGGCCGCGAGCGGCCGCGACGCCGCGACGCTCGCGACCGTGTTCAGCGCATCCGGCGGCGACGGCCAGAACTGCCACGCGATCTGCGAAACGCTGGCCGGCGACGATCGCCAGCTGTCGCCGACCCGCTTCCACAACTCGGTGCACAACGCCCCGGCCGGCTACTGGAGCATCGCGACCCGCGCGATGGCGACGTCGAACGTGCTGTGCGCGCACGACGGCAGCTTTGCCGCCGGCCTGCTCGAAAGCCTGTGCCAGGTCGTCGTCGATCGCGTGCCGAGCCTGCTGATCGCGTACGACACCGACTATCCGGAACCGCTGCGTGCGGTGCGGCCGATCGGCGACGCGTTCGGCGTCGCGCTCGTGTTCGCGCCGGAAGCGAGCGAACGCACGCTCGCCCGCATCGACGTGCAGCTCACCGATGCGCCCGCCACGACGCTCGCGCATGCCGAGCTCGACGCACTGCGCGCCGGCAATCCGGCCGCCCGCGTGCTGCCGCTGCTTGACGCGCTCGCCACGCGGCAATCGACGCGCGTCGTGCTCGACTACCTGGCCGATACGCGCGTGCAGGTCGACGTCGCGATGCCCGACTCTTTCGCGGAGCGCGCGCGATGACCACGACGGTCGTATTGACCGCGCCGCTCGACCACGCGTGGATTGCCGCGCACATTCCGCACGCCGGCACGATGTGCGTGCTCGATTCGGTCGATGCGTGGGATGCCGAACGAATTCGCTGCACCGCGACGAGCCACCGCGATCCGCACAACCCGCTGCGCGCGCACGGGCGGCTCGCGTCGGTCTGCGGCATCGAGTACGCGGCGCAGGCGATGGCCGTACACGGCGCGCTGCTCGGTGCGCATGAGGCGCGCCCGCGCGCCGGCTATCTCGCGAGCGTGCGCAACGTCGACGCGTTCGTCGACCGGCTCGACACCTTCGAGCAGCCGCTCACCGTCGACGCGGAACGCATGAGCGGCGACGGCCGCTCGGTGCTGTACGGCTTCGCGCTGCGCTGCGGCGAGCGCGTGCTGCTGTCCGGCCGCGCGGCGGTGATGCTCGACGCATCGGCCGCCGGCGCGTTTCAACCGGCGCCCGCCGGCAACACGAATCCTCGATGAAGAGGCTTACCTCAAGGAAACCGGTCGTGAAAGTTCGTCAGTTCATTGGCGCCGCGCTCGTTCTGGCGCTGCTCGGCCCGCTCGCCCACGCGGACATGTCGGAAGTGAAGCAGGACATCAAGCGCGATTCGAAGGAAGCCGCGCACAAGACCGGCGACGCGGCGCGCAGCTTCGGCCACGCGACCGCGAGCGCCGCGAAGGCGGTCGGGCACGGCGTCGCGCATGCGTCGCGCGAAGGCTGGGAAGCCACCAAGCGCACGACGAAGCGGATCTTCCACAAGAACGACTCGGGCGAGTCTGCCGGAAAGAGCGAAAGGAACGACTGATCGCGCATCCCGCGCGCGTGGCCGACGGCATGCGCGCGGGGCGTGACAGCCCATCGATCGCCCATCGATCGCCGATCGAGCGTTCACCGATCGCGACGCGTCGGCGCCGCGCTCAGCGTGCACCGCGCATGCGGCGCAACGACCGCGCCGGCCTGCGCGCGAAGCACTTGCCGTACGCGACGAGCCAGCAATCGCGATGATCGAAATTCCGCAGCAGCCGCGCGCGGCGCCGCTCGAGCCAGTAGAGCGCGATCGCCATCGTCAGCGCGACGGCCAGTGCCGAGCCGCCGATCACGAGTCCCATCCAGGTGTCGCCCATGCGTTCTCCGGAATGCGAGGCCGAAGCGGCGCGCCTGCCGCTTCGGCACGGAATGGTGCGGAACGCGGCCCGCCCGGGCGCGAACGCCGTGCGGGCCGCCGCGCGTCAGTGCATGTGCTGACCGCCGTTGATCGCGATGTTGGAGCCCGTCACGAAGCCGGCCTCCTCCGAGCACAGATAGGCCACCAGCGCCGCGACTTCCTCGGGCTTGCCGAGCCGGCCCGCCGGAATCTGCGGGAGGATCTTCGTGTCGAGGATGTCCTGCGGGATCGCGGTAACCATCTTCGTCGCGAGATAGCCGGGCGACACCGTGTTCACCGTCACGCCCTTGCGCGCGATCTCCAGCGCGAGCGATTTCGTGAAGCCGTGCATGCCGGCCTTCGCGGCCGCATAGTTGGTCTGGCCGACCGACCCCTTCGAGCCGTTCACCGACGAGATGTTGACGATGCGGCCCCAGCCGCGCTCGACCATGCCGTCGCAGACCGGCTTCGTCATGTTGAACACGGAGTCGAGGTTGGTGCGGATCACCGCATCCCAGTTGACCTTGTCGAGCTTGCGCAGCGTCATGTCGCGCGTGATGCCCGCATTGTTCACGAGAATGTCGACCGGGCCGACGTCCCGCACGATCTTCTCGATGCATTGCTGGCATGAATCGTGATCGGCCACGTCCACCGGATACGCATGGAATTCGCGGCCGGCCGCATGCATCTCGGTCAGCCAGCGGTCCGCGCCGGTGTTGTTCGGCGAATACGTGACGACTACCCGATGACCCGCGTCGTTCAACCTGATGCTGACCGCTTCGCCGAGGCCGCCCATCCCACCCGTCACAACTGCAATTCGCTTAGTCATACTATGAATTACCGACAAAAAAGTAATCGATGAAAGGCGGGGCGACGGCATCGGACATGCCGCCGCCCCACCGCTTCGATGCGCAGCCCCCGCCCGCTTCGCGGACGCGTCGCGCATCGGCACCGCGCTTTGTTGTTGACTGCCTGTGTTGCGCGAAAACCGCCCGGCTCGCCCGCAGCGCCGACCCGCGCCGCAAGCGAACCGTGTCGTCGGCTGCTGCTCAGTCGCGCTCGACCGCGAGCGCGACGCCCATCCCGCCGCCGATGCACAGCGACGCCAGCCCGCGCTTCGCGTCGCGCTTGACCATCTCGTGCAGCAGCGTCACCAGGATCCGGCAGCCCGACGCACCGATCG
>NZ_JAKWFH010000129.1:0-2352 GCF_029522185.1 Burkholderia sp. IO2
AACCGGCCCGGGCACCCGCGGCGGGCGCCAACGCCGAACGCCGCGGCCAGCGCGTGTTCGCCGCGCGCTGCGCGGGCTGCCACGCGGTGCGCGGCACCGACGCCGCGGGCGACGCGGGCCCCGATCTCACGCACGTCGGCACACGCCGGCTGCTCGCGGCCGGCACGCTCGACAACACGCCCGACAACCTGCGCCGCTGGATCGCGCATGCGCAGCAGGTCAAGCCGCAATCGCTGATGCCGTCGATCGCGCTCGCGCCGCGCGACGCCGACGATCTCGCCGCGTATCTCGCGACGCTGCACTGAACGGAGGATGCCGATGGCCATTGCCCGCGACACGCCCACCCCGCTCAGCCGCGTACCCGATCTCGGCGACGCGCCGCCCGGTTCCGCGCACGAGCGCGCGCTGGCCGAGCTGTGGGAATCGGCACCCGGCTGGCGCGGCTGGCTCGGCACCGTCGATCACAAGCGCATCGGGCTGCGCTATATCGTCACCGCATTCGTGTTCCTGCTGCTCGGCGGCGTCGAGGCGCTCGTGATGCGCATCCAGCTGGCGCGGCCGAACGCGACCGTGCTGACGCCCGCGCAATACGATTCGCTGTTCACGATGCACGGCGTCACGATGATCTTCCTGTACGCGCTGCCGGTGCTGTCCGGTTTCGCGAACTACCTGTGGCCGCTGATGCTCGGCTCGCGCGACATGGCGTTCCCGCGGCTGAACGCGTTCTCGTACTGGGCGTTCCTGTTCGCCGGGCTGTTCCTGTATGCGAGCTTTCCGCTCGGCGCGGTGCCGGACGGCGGCTGGTTCAACTACGTGCCGCTCACGTCGCTCGACTACAGCGCCGGCGCGAACATCGACATCTATGCGCTCGGGATGATCCTGCTCGGCATCTCGACGACCGGCGGCGCCGCGAACTTCGTCGTCACGCTGCTGCGGATGCGCGCGCACGGGATGTCGATCGACCGGCTGCCGATCATCGTGTGGGGCACGCTGACCGCGTCGGTCGCGAACCTGGTCGCGGTGCCGTCGGTGAGCCTCGCGTTCCTGCTGCTGTGGCTCGACCGCAATGCCGGCACGCACTTCTTCGACGTCGCGCATGGCGGCCGGCCGCTGTTGTGGCAGCACCTGTTCTGGATGTTCGCGCATCCGTGGGTCTACGTGGTCGTGCTGCCGGCGATGGGGATCGTGTCCGACGCGCTGCCGACCTTCTGCCGGCGGCCGCTCGTCGCATACGAGGCCGTCGCGGTGTCGACCGTGGCGACGATGCTGATCGGCTTCGAGGTGTGGGTCCACCACATGTTCGCGACCGGCATCGCGCCGCTCGCGCTCGCGTTCTTCGGCGCCGCGAGCATGCTGATTTCGATTCCGAGCGCGGTCGCGGTGTTCGCGTGGATCGCGACGATCTGGACCGGGCGCCCCGTGTTCCGCACGCCGTTCCTGTATTTCGCGGGCTTCGTGCTGATGTTCGTGGTCGGCGGCGTGTCGGGCGTGATGACCGCGGCCGTGCCGCTCGACTGGCAGCTCACCGATACGTACTTCGTCGTCGCGCACCTGCATTACGTGCTGCTCGGCATCAACGTGTTTCCGGTGCTCGGCGGTGTCGCGTACTGGTTCCCGAAATTCACCGGGCGGATGATGAACGAGCGGTTCGGCCGCTGGACCTTCTGGGTCGTGCTGGTCGGCTTCAATCTCGGCTTCTTTCCGATGCATATTTCCGGGCTGCTCGGGATGCCGCGCCGCATCTATACCTATCCGTCCGGGATGGGCTGGGACACGTCGAACCTGCTGACCACGATCGGCTCGTTCGTGTTCGGGATCGGCATCGTGATGTTCGTCGTCAACGCGCTGGTGAGCGCGCGGCGCGGCGTGCGCGCCGGCGACAACCCGTGGGGCGCGGCCGGTCTCGAATGGTCGGTCGCGTCGCCGACGCCCGTGTACAACTTCGCGGTGCTGCCGCTCGTCGCGTCGCGGCATCCGCTGTGGGAAACGCGCGACGATCCGCAACGCACCAGCCTGCGGGTCGGCTACCGGCTCGCGGACGGGCGCGAGGCGCTCGCGGTCACGCCGCTCGCCGCGACGCCGAGCGCGATCCTGAAAATGCCCGAGGACAGTTGCGTGCCGTTCGTGCTCGCGCTGCTGACGACCACCGTGTTCGCGGCGATGCTCGCGCGCTCGCCAACGCTCGTCTGCGTGGCCGTCGCCGGTTGCGCGATCGCCACCGCCGCGTGGCTGTGGCCGCGCCGCACGCTCGGCCAACGCGCGCGGCTGCCGGCTCGCGCCGACACGCAGGCGCCCGCGGCCGCGGCTGGCCCTCGTCCGGACGAACCGCCATCGCCGACGGCGCCGGCCGGC